>NZ_JAQYWT010000366.1:0-314 GCF_036322545.1 Streptomyces sp. SP18BB07 | reverse complement strand
GGTGGGGGCCGGGTCGGGGGATGGAGCGTGTGACCTCGCACGGGGGCATGGGCGGGGTGTGCGTGCGCCGGGCGTTCGGGGGGTGCCGGTGCGTCGGCGTCTGCGGGCCCGGTGGGGGTTCTCGCGCATTTCCCCGCGCCGCTGAAAGACCAGGCCCTGCGGGCCTGGTAGACCACGGTCCTGCGGGCCTGGAAAACGCCGTGGCTGCGGCCGATATGGACGGGGCGCAGCCCCTGCTTTTCAGTGGCGCGGGGATCTGCGCGAGAAGCCCCACGCACCCGCACCGACAACGCCCCCGCACCGACAACGAACCC
>NZ_JAQYWT010000365.1:0-44386 GCF_036322545.1 Streptomyces sp. SP18BB07 | reverse complement strand
GGTGGGTGCCGCGTACTGGCTGGCCCCGGACGACAAACTGCCCTCCTGGCTGCGTGACTCCCGTACGGCCGTCGTGGAGACCGGCAAGGCGCTCATCGCGTACGACGAGTGGGGCAAGAACCCCTCCCGGGCGGCCGGAGCGGTCACCTTCAACGTGCTGACCACCATCTTCACGGGCGGCGCGGGCGGCGCGGTCTCCGGCGCGGGCAAGGCGGGCGCCATCGCCAAGGCGATCTCGTTCGCGGGCAAGGCCGGCAAGATCGTCGACCCGATGACGTACCTCACCAAGGGCGTCGGGGCGACGGCGGTGAAGATCAGCGACGTCATGGCGAGCCTGCGCGGCATCACCGACGGCACGCACATCAGGCTCGGCGAGGGCACGTACCAGATCGCCGACGCACCCAACATCACGGACGATCTCCCGGCGGGCCTCACTCCCGAGAACAGCGTCCGCATGGAGACGCCCAAGGGCGAGGTCGTCTATCTCGACACCAAGACCCTCGTCGTCCACAACGCCGACGGGACGGTACGGGAGTCCCTGGACGGGATCCGGCACGAGGGGACGGCGGCCGAGCGCGGCGCCGATGTCTCCCGGCCCGAGCCGGAGCTGGTGGGCGCGGGCGCCCGCGTCGGCGACGGTGGCACGGGGGCTGTGGGGCGGGTCGGGGACGACGGGTTGCCGGGCGGGCGCGCGGAGAACCTGCCGGGCGGGCGGACCGATGACCTGGGCCGGGGGCCTGCCGGGAGTCATGAGACGCCGATGAGCGGCGGCGGCTCACGGGGAGGCGACGGCCCGACCGGCGGCGGCCACGGGGACGGCCACGGGCACGGCGAGACATCGAACGGCGGTCACCACGAAACTCCCTCGGGCGGGCGTGGAGAGACACCTGCGGGTGGTCACGGCGAGGGTGCTCCTTCGGGTGGTCACGGCGAGGGTGCTCCTTCGGGCCAGGGTGACAACGTCGACGGATCACACCCGGAGCCCGGCGGAAACCACCGGCCGGATCTCCCGGCGTCACCGCCCGTCGACCACATCACCGATCTCCCGGGTGGTGATGGCGTGGTGCCTCCGCCCGGCGCGGGCGAGAAGCTCCTCGCCACGCTGGACGACTCCCAGGTGACGCGACAGGGCGGACTCATCACCGAGGTGAACGGACGCCCGGTCGCCGACTACCTGGACGACGTGTCCCGTGACCGGGCCGACGTGTATCTGCAGGCAAAGGACGCCAAGACCTGGCCTCGGGCACAGACCGGAGCGTGCGTCGGTGCCGTGATGGACCTGCGCACCGGCCATGTCGTCGAAGGCATCAACGGTCCCAGGCCGCCCGAATCCATTCCTCTTGCACGGCTGCACCCCACATTGCGGGCTCGCTACGACGAGATCGCCGGCAGCCCGCCGCATCACGCCCCCATCCTCAGCCACGCGGAGGTCAAGGCGGCGAATCAGCTTCTGTGGGCGCGTACGGAGGCGGGCCTCCCGGACGGCCCGGCGGCACTGGCGGAGATGCGGGCCTCGGTCCAGTTCCCGTACATGGCCGACAAGGCGACCGGGCTCTACCCGCGAGGCGCGCCGTTCTGTGGTAACTGCAACCATATGTTGGAAGGGGTGCCGAGCAGCCACGGCCGCTATCTCAAGGACCCCCCTGGCCCCGAGAACTGGATTCCCTGATGACCCTTCCCCGCATCGACATCGACGATCCCAACGTGGATTTCGACGACGGAGAACGCCTCTTCTACCAGGGCGAGCTGTTCACCGGCGAGGTCGTCGAGTACCAGGGCAGCGCGCTCGTCAGCCTGGAGACCTACCGGGACGGGATCGTGGACGGCCCGGTCAGACAGTGGTACGAGGACGGCACCCTGCGCGCCGAAGGGACCATGCGCGCGGGATTCCCCATCGGCGAGTCCCGCAGATGGCATCCCGACGGCGCTCTCGCCGCGAAGCGGATCACGACCGAGGACGGTCATCACCCCCTGGCTGAACTCGAGTGGGACGAGAACGGCGAGCAGACCCTCGCCTGGTACGCGCCGGGGTTCGATCCGGAGTGACGCCCGTGCGGCTGGGTCGAGAACGGGCAGCCCACCAAGGCCTGGCGCGCGGACTCGGCATGGCGCCGGGCGCCTACGCCTTCCCCACCTCGAACCAGACCCCCTTCCCCGACGCCCCCAGCGCCTCCGTCCCCCAGCGGCCCTCCGTGACGGTGTCCACGATCCAGAGGCCACGGCCGGATTCGCCGTCATAGCCCTGGTGAAGGGACGGGGGCGTGCGGTCGTCGTCGTAGACGGTCACCCGTACGGGGCCCTCCGGGCCGGCGATCAGCAGTAAATGGGCGCCGGAACTCTTCGCGTGCCGACAGGAGTTGGTGACCAGCTCCGAGGTGCACAGGACCGCGTCGTCGGCGAGCGCGTCGAGCCGAAGGGCCCGGAGGACGGAGGCGACGAAGTCGCGGGCGATACGGGGAGTGGTGTCCAGGGGTGGGCAGTCGAGGGCGTACTTGGGCATGGCTCATCAACTCCAACGCGCGTCGGGCAGGGGCGAGTTGAGGCACGGGAGCGTTCCACACCCACCGTGCCGGGCACGTCACAGACCGTAGGGCGTAACCTGGTGACGGCACAACCTGATGCCGGACATTGCCCCCCCCTTTCGGTGACCGTCGTGCTCGGCTGACGGCATACTCGTCAGCCGAACGACCAGGGAGAGGACCGATGCCACCCAGGAGCACCCCGACCGCACGGCAGGAGCGCCTCGGAGCCGAGCTGCGCAAGATCCGCGAGCGGGCGGGAGTCACGGCCCGCGCCGCCGCCGCACTCCTGGGGACGAACCCCATACAACAGAGCGCCTACGAGGCCGGCCGCAGCGGGATCAGCGAGGAACGGATCCGCCGCCTGGCCGCACATTGCGCATGCGATGACGTGGCGTACGTCGATGCCTTGGTCAGCATGGCGAACGAGCGCGGCAAGGGGTGGTGGGAGGCATACCGGGGCACCGTGGTTGAGCAGGGGCTCGCCCTGGCGGAGTCCGAGTATCACGCCACTCGCATCCGCACCTTCCAAGTCGTGCATATTCCTGGCCTGCTGCAGACCGAGGAGCACATGCGGGCGCTTTTCAACTACGCGTCGCGGAATGTGCCCCCAAGCCACGTGGACACGTTCGTGGCGTACCGCACTCAGCGCCAGCAGGTCCTCGACGAGCCCTCTGGGACACCGTACGAAGCCATCGTCCACGAGGCGGCTCTTCGCATCCGCGTAGGTGGCCGCGAGGCGACCAGGGCCCAGCTGAAGCGGCTCCTCGAACGATCGGATGCGGCCAACGTGACCGTTCGTGTGCTGCCGTTCGACACGGACGACTTCGCCGGTACCGGCTACTCGATGCTCTACCTGCACGGGCCCGTCCCCCAACTGGACACTGTGCAGATCGATACGGGCCACGACAGCGAGTTCTTCGACGCGGAGGCACGCTTGTTGCAGTATCGACGGCGGTACGAGCGGGTGGCAGCGGCGGCTCTCCCTGTCGCCGAATCCCGCGATCTCATCGCCCGCGTTGCCCACGAGCTGTGAAAGGAGCCGACGTGCCCGACGCTCCACGGTGGCAGAAGTCGTCCTTCTCAGGCGCCGACGCGGGTGACACCTGCGTCGAACTCGCCCCCACCCCCACCTCCATACGCCTCCGCGAAAGCGACCACCCCACCACAGTCCTCACCACCACCCCCACCCCCCTCCACGCCCTCCTCACCACCCTCAAGGCAGGCACCCTTGGCCGTCGTTGATCCGCAGCGCGCCCTTGGCGCGGTCCTCGGCTCCGCCGTCGGAGCCGCGCTCGGCGCACCGTTCGAGTTCGGGCCCGAGGGGGCCTTCTCCGCGCGGTTCCCGAAGGCCGGGCACGGTGGGGAGATGTGCGGAGGCGGTGGCTGGGACCCGGGTGAGGCGACCGACGACACACAGATGGCCGTCCTCGTCGGGGAGTCGCTCGTCGAACACGGCGGGCTCGAACTGCCCGACGTCTTCCGGCGGTTCCAGCGCTGGGCGGTGTCCGGCCCCAAGGACATCGGCATCCAGACCGAGGACGTGCTGACCAGCGGCGACCCCTGGGACCTCGCCGCCGCCCTCCACTTCCAGGTGAACCTACGGGCCGCAGGCAACGGCGCACTGATGCGGGCCGCCACCTCGGCCGTGTACTTCGCGAAGGACGGCCGGGGCACCACCATGGACGCGGCCCGGCGGCTGTCCGCGCTCACCCACGGTGATCCCGCCGCCTGGGAGGGCACCGCCGCCTTCCACGAGCTGGTCCGGATCGCGCTGGCCGGCGGCGACCCGCTCGCCGCCGTCCCCGACACCCTGGCCGCGCTCCACCCCGACCACCGCGCCCGGTACGAGGTCGTCCTCGCCCCCGACTGGCACCCCGAGCAGGCCACGGAGTTCAACGGCGCGGTCTGGCCCTGCCTGGGCTCCGCCGTCTGGGCCGTACGCACGACCGACTCCTACGAGGACGCCGTACGCGCGGCCGTGGACCTCGGCGGCGACACCGACACCGTCGCGGCGGTGACCGGCG
Organism: Streptomyces sp. SP18BB07; assembly: GCF_036322545.1. NCBI lineage: Bacteria > Bacillati > Actinomycetota > Actinomycetes > Kitasatosporales > Streptomycetaceae > Streptomyces > Streptomyces sp. SP18BB07. The sequence goes on along the minus strand of NZ_JAQYWT010000365.1, from coordinate 39,840 downwards.
GCCTCGCGGGCGCGGTGTACGGCGCCGACGCGATCCCGGAGCGCTGGCTGGAGCCGCTGCACGTGCCCCTCCCGGGGTTCGGGGAACGGGTACTGCGCGCCCCGGAACTCATCCACCTGGCAACGGAGTTGGCGACCGGAGCCGCGCACTGACCGTCGGCCTCAGCCCGTGCCCGGCTCGTAGCCGCTGATGACGTACTCGGCCTCGTCGTCGATGGCGTTCTCGTCCACGTCCAGGGTGATCCGCGCGGGATACCCGCCGGTGGCGTACTCCACCTCCGCCGTGTCCGCCTGCTCCTGCCAGGCCTTCTCCACCATGGCCATCAGGTCACCGATCTTGGGGATGTCGCCGGGCCCCTGCTTCACCGCACGCCGGCTGTCCTCGTCGAGGCCGACCGCCTCGGCCACCTCGCCGTCCCGGACCGTCACCCGGAACCTCCCCGCCAGGGCTTGCGAGGTCGACGTGAGGGTGTAGACGTACGAGGCGGGCTCCCGCCACATGACGGTGTTCCGTGTCGTGGTGGGCTTGGGCGAGGCCCGGCCCTTCGGTTCGGAGGACGGACCGCCGTCACAGGCGGCGGTCATCCCCACCGTCCCCACGGTCCCCGCGATCAGCGCGGCGGCCAGGAGCACGGAACGAGCACGGGAGGGTAAGTGAGTCACGGCGACCCCATTCCTGAGCGACTGTGACTAGGACGCCACCCGCCCGCGGAACGTTCAGCTCCGTAACAGCAGGCCTCCGGCTCGCCCCTACAGCGCCCGCAACGCCGCCGCCGTGGCCCGCGTGAGGCTCTCCAGGTACCCCTTCGGCAGCTTCGGCGCGCGGACGACCACCGAGCGCCAGTACAGCGGGCCGGAGATCACGTCCAGCGCCAGGTCCTCGTCCACGCCGGCCCGGACCTCGCCCCGGGCGACCGCCGCCGCGACGATCCCGGTGGCGACGCTCTGCTGCCCCTCCCGCAACGCCTTCTGCATCGCCTCGGCGATCTCCGGGTTGCGGGCGGCCTCGGCCTGGAGGTCGGGGATGATCTGGCCGGCGACCGGGTGGCGCAGCGCGCGGGACGTGACCTCGTACAGCAGCCGGAGGTCGCCCTCCAGCGAGCCCGTGTCCGGCATCGGCAGGCCCTGGACCGCCACCGCCGAGACCAGGTCCAGCACCAGGTGCAGCTTGGAGCGCCAGCGGCGGTACACCGCCGTCTTGCCGACGCCCGCGCGGCGCGCGATGCCCTCGATGGACATCCGGGCGTAGCCGACGGCCGCCAGTTCCTCGAAGACCGCCGCCCGGATCGCCTCCGTCACGTCCTCGCGGAGCACGGCCGCCCCGGCGGGGGCCCGGCGGCGCGGCCGTGGCGGCGGCTGCCCCTCGGCGGGGTCGGCGTTCGTCGTCATGGCTCACAGCATAGGCCGTGACGACGAAACGGTTGCGTTCCGACGTCGAATCGGCTTACTCTCGCGTTGCGACGATACGGTCCCGTCCCGACGTACGAGCAGGGCAAGGGCGACGTAAGAAGCCAAGCCGTGACAGCGCGGCCGAGTACGCGGGACGCCCCCCACCAGCGACCTCACTAGCGAAAGCAGCGGATGTGAGCCAGGTCCTCGACACACCGCCCCCGACCACGGCGGACACCCCCCGAACGGCCCGTGCCGCCGAGACCCCGGCCCAGCTCGCCGAGCGGTACGGCCTGAGCGTCAGCGGGGCCCGCCCCTCGCTCGGCGCGTACGTGCGGCAGCTGTGGGCCCGGCGGCACTTCATCACCGCGTTCGCCACGGCGAAGCTGACCGCGCAGTACAGCCAGGCAAAGCTCGGCCAGGTCTGGCAGATCGCGAACCCCCTGCTGAACGCGGCGGTCTACTACCTGATCTTCGGCCTGCTCATGGGCACCAAGAAGGGCGTGCCGGACTACGTCCCGTTCCTCGTGACCGGCGTGTTCGTGTGGACCTTCACCCAGAGCTCGATCATGGCGGGCACCCGGGCGATATCCGGCAGCCTCGGCCTGGTGCGGGCCCTGCACTTCCCCCGGGCCTCGCTGCCCCTGTCGTACTGCCTGCAGCAGCTCCAGCAACTGCTGTTCTCCATGGCCGCGCTGGTCGTGATCCTGCTGGCCTTCGGCGTTCCGGTGGCCATGTCGTGGCTGCTGATCGTGCCCGCGCTGACGCTGCAGTTCGTGTTCAACGCCGGGGTCGCGATGGTGATGGCGCGGATCGGCGCCAAGACCCCCGACATCGCGCAGCTGATGCCGTTCGTGCTGCGCACCTGGATGTACGCCTCGGGCGTGATGTTCAGCATCGACCACATGCTCGCCGACCGGAACATCCCGGCGTTCGTGCATCTGCTGCTGGAGTGCAACCCCGCCGCCGTCTACATCGACCTGATGCGGTTCGCGCTGATCGACAGCTTCCACGGAAGCCAACTGCCGCCGCACGTCTGGGCGATCGCGGCGGGCTGGGCGCTCCTCGCGGGCGTCGGCGGGTTCATCTACTTCTGGAAGGCTGAGGAGACCTACGGCCGTGGCTGACACCATCATCAACCCCACCACCGTTCCCGGCACCCGGCGCGAGGCCGAGAAGGCCGCCGGCACCGCCGTCCCCGAGCCCGTCCCGACCGTCGTCGTCGACGGCGTCGACATCGTCTACCGCGTCAACGGCACGGGGGCCGGGCGCGGCACCGCCACCGCCGCGCTCAACCGCATCCTGCGGCGGAAGAAGGCCGAGAAGGCGGCCGGCGTGCGCAAGGTGCACGCCGTGCGGAACGTGTCCTTCACCGCGTACCGGGGCGAGGCCATCGGGCTCATCGGGACCAACGGCTCCGGCAAGTCGACCCTGCTCAAGGCCGTCGCCGGGCTCCTCCCCGTGGAGAACGGGCACATCTACACCGACGGCCAGCCGTCCCTGCTCGGCGTCAACGCGGCCCTGATGAACGACCTCACGGGCGAGCGGAACGTCCACCTCGGCGGGCTCGCCATGGGCATGTCCCGTGAGCAGGTCAAGGAGCGGTACGAGGAGATCGTCGACTTCTCGGGCATCAACGAGAAGGGGGACTTCATCACGCTCCCCATGCGCACGTACTCCTCCGGCATGGCGGCCCGGCTGCGGTTCTCCATCGCCGCCGCCAAGGACCACGACGTCCTGCTGATCGACGAGGCGCTGGCGACCGGGGACCGCTCCTTCCAGAAGCGGTCCGAGGCACGGATCCGTGAGCTGCGGAAGCACGCGGGCACGGTGTTCCTCGTCAGCCACAACAACAAGTCGATCCGGGACACGTGCGATCGGGTGCTGTGGCTGGAGCGGGGGGAGCTCCGCATGGACGGGGCGACGGACGAGGTGCTGAAGGAGTACGAGAAGTTCACCGGCGGGAAGAAGTAGGTTGCGCCTGAGAGCTCGGAAGGGCCTGTGGGTTGGCGAGTGCGCGATCGTCGTGGTTGATCGCGCAGTTCCCCGCGCCCCTTCAGAGCACGCTGCTGTTCACCTCTCCAGGAAGGTGAACAGGGCCTCCCATCTGTCCACGATCTCCTCCGTGCCGTAGCGGCGGATGTTCTGCCTCGCCTTGTCGCCCATGCGGTCCCTCAGGGTCTTGTCGGTCATCAACTGGTCCAGTTTGCGGGCCAGTTCACCCGTGTTGCCGGGGCGGACCAGGAGGCCGTCCTCGCCGTCGCGCACGATCTCGTGGACGCCGGGCGCGCAGTCGAAGGCGACGCAGGGGACGCCCATCGCCATGGCCTCCATCAGGGCGAGGGGGAAGCCCTCGCCCCTGGATGACAGCGCGAAGACCGAGCCGCCGCGCAGGGCGCCCGGGACGTCGTGCGTACGGCCCATCCAGGCCACCGAGTCGTCCAGGCCGAGGGCTGTGCACTGCTTCCTGAGGAGTTCCTCGTCCTCTCCGGAGCCGTAGACCAGCAGCGTCCAGTCGGGATGCCGGGGCGCCACCTCGGCCCAGGTGTCGAGGAGCATGTCGACCCCCTTCTCGTCGCTGAGCCGGCCGATGCTGACGACGGCCTTCGCGGTGCGCGGGGACGGCTCGTCCGGCAGCCAGGGCACGGCGTTGGGCAGGTACGAGGCGTTGTTGAGGCCCTGCCCGATCCACAGGTCGGCGTCCTCGCGGGTGAGGACGAGCATGCGGTCGACGTCGCGGTAGTGCGTGAGCACGCGCCGGAAGCGGGAGGACCGGCGCGAGGTCTCGAAGGACTCGTGGCTCATCCCGATGACGGTCAGACCAGTGGTGTCGGCGAGCCTCACCCACTCCATCGCCCACACCTGGGTCACGATGACGACCCCGCCGGGGCGCGCGGCCCGGAACAGGCCGGTCAGCACGGTCGCCCGCTCCCGCATGCTCGCGTCCCGCGCCCGGCCGGGAGGAGGCGGCTGGCCGTCGTACAACCGGGTGGTGGGGTAAGGGAGTTCACCGAGCGGGTGCGGGTCCTCGGGGGTGGTGATCCCGATGACGTGGACGCGGTGGCCCCGCTCGGTGAGAAGACTGGCCAGGTGGTGGGTCCAACTGGTCACCCCGCCCGTCTCGTCGACACTGTTGGACACCAGGAAGACGTCCCGCGCCCCGGTGCCCTCTGCCTCGCCCCGCCCGGTCACGTGCGCCTCCACTCGGAGAAGAACTGGTCGACGACGTCGCGGGCCGCCGTCCCCTTGTCGTACTCGCCGAAGTCGGCCGTGAACCGCTCCCGCGCGGCGGCGTGCTTGAGCGTCTGCTCCTCCAGCGAGGAGTCGCGCAGGACGGCGTGCAGCTCGTCCTCCGTGCGCACGATCGGGCCCGGCGCGCGTTCGAGGAGGTCGAAGTAGGTGCCCCGGCCCTCGTGGACGTACTCCTCGTAGTCGTAGGTGAAGAAGACCATCGGGCGGTCCAGCAGCGCGTAGTCGAACATCACCGACGAGTAGTCCGTGATCAGCGCGTCCGCGAGGGCGAGGACGGGGGTGACGTCGTGGTGGCCGGACACGTCGACGACCCGGCCCCGGACCGACGGCGGGAGCACGACGTGGTTGAGGTAGTGGGCGCGCACGAGCAGCACGTACTCGTCGCCGAAGGTCTCGGCGAAGCGTTCCACGTCGAAGGGGAGGGTGAAGCGGCGCTGGCCTTGGTGGCGGAAGGTGGGGGCGTAGAGCAGGATCTTCTTGTCCGGCGGGATCGCCGAGATCTCCGGGATGCCCAACTCGGCGGCGAGCGACGCGCGCTGGTCCGTCCTGGCCGTGCGGTCCGTCCGATCCGTGCGGTCCGTCTCCCGGGCTCGCGCGAGGGCGTCGTTGCGCGGGTAGCCCAGCCGCAGCAGCACCTTCTCCCGCAGCCGGAAGGCCTTCGCGAGGGTGCGCACGTCGTGCTCCGAGCGGATCAGGAAGTGGTCGAAGCGGTCGAGGGTGCGCTGCTGTTCCGCCTGCTCCGCGCGGGTCTTGAGCTTCCAGCCGGGCTCGTCGAAACCCATGCGCTTGAGCGCGGAGCCGTGCCAGGTCTGGAGGTAGGTCGTGCCGGGGCGCTTGGTCAGCTTCAGCGGGAAGCTCTGGTTGTCGATCCAGAACTCGGCGCGGGCCAGCGCCCGCAGATACGGCAGCGACCAGCGCCGCACGAGGGTCGCGTCGGCCGGGAATCCCTCGGGGCGGCCCGTGTACGACCACACCGCGTCGAAGTCGAGTCCCTGGCGGCGCATCTCCTCGTAGATCGCCCGGGGGCTGTCGCTGTACTGCCGACCGAGGTGGCTCTCGAACACCACCAGCCGCCGCTGCCTCGGCATACGCAGGAAGACCTCGTGATAGAGGCGGATTTTGGCGTCTCCGGAGGTGGCCTTCTTGCGCAGCGCCTTCGCCTTGCGGTAGCCCGACTTGGCGAGTTTGCCGGGTGTGCCCCGAAGTCCCCGGGTGACCAGGACGTTGGCCTTCTTGTCGGGGACCAGGCGGAACGCGAGGTGGCCACGGACGGAGATCTGCGGCTCGACCCGGTCGGCGACCAACCGTGTGAGCCGCGGCCGGACCGGCAGCGCGCCGCCGCCCGTCAGCCCCGGTTCGGCGGCCGTCAGCCGGCTCGTGGTGCGCTCGCCGTCGACGTCGAGGTGGAGGCGTACGTCCCACACGGCGTCCACGATGCCCAGCGGGCGGAGCGTCCGGGAGATGTCGACGGCGGCCCGCCAGGTGAGGTACGGACCCTCGTGCCGGACATCGGCGACCGGCACCCGGAAGGTCTGGAAACGCACGCCGGGGCGGCGGGCGTAGAACTCCAGCGCGGCGGAGAGCCGGGCGCCGACCGGGATCACCCCGAGGGGGTTGGTGACGCGCCCGGCGAGCCGGACCCGGCCGCCGCTGCCCGCCCCCGCGCCTTCCGCGTACTGCTCGTACTCCGTCAGCTCGTTGCGCAGGAAGAGCTTCCCGACCGGTCTGGCGTGGTAGCCGAGTTCGGTGACGTCCAGGATCCGGCGCGCGAACTCCCCCTCCTCCCCCGGCGCGTCCAGGTGCTCGGCGCACCAGTAGATCCGCCCGTCGCGCTCGACGAGGGGCGCGGAGACCTTGTCGCGGTTGGTGAGCGTGTCCACGGCCGGCAGCAGGTTGTCCCAGTCGCCCCTCCGCAGCAGATACGCGCAGACGGCGTGGATGGGCTCGACCTCGTCGTACGCGGCCGGGTCGATCGACGCCAGATAGGCGCGGGCCAGCTCGGCGAACTCCCGGCGGTAGGCCGCGTCCCGGAAGGGCAGGTCACGCAGGTGCAGCACCAGGTCGTGCTTGAGGAACTTGACGTCCTTGTGGAACTTCAGCTCCGCCATGCCCTGACCGGCGAGCAGCCGGTCCACCCGGCGGTGGATCTCCATCCGGTGCGCGAAGTTGGCGATCTCGGCCCGCCGGTTGCTGATCGACTTGGCCTCCGCCCTCTCGACCACGTTCCAGTCGTAGACCCGGTTGGGAATCAGGGCGATCCGGCGGGCGGCCGCGTACGCCTGGGCGGAGAAGAAGAGGTCCTCGTAGTGGATGCCGACCGGGAACAGCAGCCCGCCCTCGACGAGGAAGTCCCGGCGGTAGCACTTGTTGGTGGACAGGGTGTCGTAGACCAGCAGGTCGGGCAGCTCGGAGACGGAGTCGAGGGTACGGGTGCGGGTGTACAGCCACGGGTACCACGGGACCTCCTTCCGGTTGCGGGTGTCCACGTGGACGCGGACGCACAGACCGGAGACGAGGTCGGCGCCGGTGCTCTCGGCGGCCTCCAGGAAGTTCCGGCAGGCGTTGCGCTCCAGGACGTCGTCGCTGTCGAGGAAGACGACGTACTCGCCCCGGGTCTCCCGGATGCCCGCGTTGCGGGGCGCGCCACAGCCGCCGCTGTTCTGAGGCAGCCGGTACGCGCGCACCCGGTCCGGGTGCTCGGCGGCGAGCCGGGCGGCCACCTCGTAGGAGCCGTCCGTGCTGTGGTCGTCGACGATCACGACCTCCACGCTCCGCAGCGTCTGCTCCAGCACCGAGCGGACGGCCGTGGGCAGCCTGGCCTCGTCGTTGTAGACGATCACGACGACGGATACGGCGGGTCGCTGGTCCACGTCCGCGTTCACCCCATCAGTACGGTTCGTTCCGTTCATCACTGTTTCTACCCTCTATAGACCGTGGTGCGGTTGAGGGCCACTTGGGTAGATGCCCCCGGCGGTGCGCGGGTTGCCTCACCCGCCTCCTGCCGGTCCGTGCCGCGATACGCTCCGGGGACGTGCTGAGCGGAGGGGGCGGTCGATGCGTGGGGTGGTACCTGAGCCGCTGCGGACGGAGGATCCGCGGGAGATCGCCGGGTATCCGCTGTACGCCCGGATCGGTGAGGGCGGCATGGGCACCGTCTATCTCTCCCGCAGCCGCGGCGGCCAGCCGGTCGCGCTGAAACTGGTCCGCCCGGAGTACGCCGGCAGTCCCGCCTTCCGTGAGCGGTTCGCCCGCGAGGTGGCCGCCGGGCGCCGGGTCTCCGGCTATCACCTGGTGCCGATCGTCGACCACGACGCCGGTGCGGAGCGCCCCTGGCTGGCCACGCACTACGTTCCGGGTGTCCCCCTCGACCAGGCGCTGGAGACGCACGGCCCGCTGCCCATGGCCACGGTCCTGCAGCTGCTGGCCTGCGCCGCGTACGCGCTGGACGCCGTGCACACCGCCGGGGTGGTCCACCGCGACGTCAAGCCCGCCAACCTGCTGCTGGCCGCCGACGGGCCCTGGCTGCTCGACTTCGGCATCGCCCGGGCGGCGGGCGCGGCGACCCTGACCACCGCCGGACGCCTGATCGGCACCCCGCGCTACATGTCCCCCGAGCACGCCCTCGGCCGCCGGGTCACCTCCGCGTCCGACGTGTTCGCGCTGGGCCTGATCGCGGCGGTCGCCGCCACCGGAAGCCACCCGTACGGGCGCGGCAACCCGCTGGCCATCGCCACGCGCATCGCCGCCACGGACGTCGCGCCGCCCGCGCTGGACGGCATCGGCCGCCCTCTCGTCGACGTCATCCGGCGCTGCCTCACCGCCGACCCGGCCTCCCGCCCGTCGGCTGCCGCCGTCGCCGAACACTGCGCGGGGGCGGCCCGCCGGGACGTCCGCGACTTCACGGGGTGGCTGCCGGCGCCGGTCGCCACGTCGGTGACCATCATCGAGACGGCCTTCCGCACGCTGTCCCTGACGGAGGCGCCGACAGCCCCGACCCCCCACATCTCGGAGGCCCCGACGTCCCGCCGCCTCCCACCGACGGCGCCGATCACTGTGCGGGACGAGGAATGGAGGCGCCGGGTCCGCCGGGAGCCGTGACTCGAGAGGTGGGTGCGTTGTCGGCTGCCGGCCCGGTGGGGCTTCTCGCGCAGTTCCCCGCGCCCCTGAAAAGCAGGGGCTGCGCCCCATGCTTTTCAGGCCCGCAGGGCCTGGTCTTTTAGGGGCGCGGGGAACTGCGCGAGAAGCCCCACGCACCCGCAGTCGCCAACGCACCCGAACCCCCGAGCCATGAGGCGCCCCCCACTTCCCCGGGAACCGCAACACCCACCCCAAGTGTCATAAGTGCCGTATAAGCTTCGGACCGCTCCAAGTGCCCGCACCGGCACCGGAGTTCGGCACCGCACCGGGGGAGGCTCCCATCAGCACCAGCACCGGCGACATCCTGAGCCCTCTGGGACCGCAGGACCCACGAGAGACGGCCGGCTACCACCTGCAGGCCCGCATCGGCGAGGGCGGCATGGGCACGGTCTACCTGTCGCACACCCGCGGCGGCCAGCCCGTCGCCCTGAAGGTCATCCGCCGCGAGTACGGCCAGGACGCCGACTTCCGCCGCCGCTTCGAGCAGGAGGTCCAGGCCGCCCGCCGCGTGCAGGGCTACCACATCGTCCCGGTCGTCGACCACGACACCACCGGCGAACTCCCCTGGCTGGCCTCGGTGTTCATCGCCGGCATCCCCCTGCACGACGCCCTGGTCGCCTTCGGCCCGCTCCCCCTGCCCGCCGTCTTCCAGCTCGTCGGCTGCGCGGCCCGCGCCCTCACCTCCATCCACGCGGCCGGAGTCATCCACCGCGACCTCAAGCCCAGCAACATCCTGCTGGGCTCCCAGGGCCCGTACGTCATCGACTTCGGCATCGCCCGCGCCGCCGACGCCACCCATCTGACCCAGTCGGGCGGCCTGATCGGCACCCCGCAGTACATGTCGCCGGAACACGCCCTCGGCGAGCAGGTCACCCCGGCCACCGACGTCTTCTCGCTCGGCCTGATCGCCGCGGTCGCCGCCACCGGACGCCATCCGTACGGCGACGGCGGCGCCATCACCATCGCCGCGCAGATCGCCAACACCTCCCAGCGCCCGCCCCGGCTCGACGGCTACGACGACCGGTTGCGCCCCCTGCTGGAGCGCTGCCTGACCGCCGACCCGGCCGAGCGCATCGGCACCGAGGAACTGGCCGCGCTCTGCCAGGAGTCGGCCGACCGGGGCCTGAGCGACTTCACCGGCTGGCTCCCGCAACCGCTCACCGCCGAGATCGCCCGCCGCGAGCAGTCCGCCCAGGCCCCGCCCCAACCGACGTCACCCCGGATGCCGGCCGCGCCCCCGACCGCCGCACCCACCGCCGCCCCGACGCCGCCCGCCGCCCCGCCCCACGACCCGGCGGCCCAGGCCCACGCGTACGCCCAGGGCACCACCCAGGGCGTGCCCCAGCAGGCGCCGACCCAGCCGCCGACCGGCTTCGGCCCACCGGCCCAGGGCCAGACCCCGACCCCTGGCTACGGCTATCCGCCCCCGGCCACCGACACCTACAACCTCACCCCCCAGGCCGCCGCCTCGGCTCCGGCACCGGCCGCCGCCCCGCCCAAGAAGAGCCGTCGCGGTCTGAAGGTGGCCCTGGTCGCCCTGGCCCTCGTCCTCGTGGCCGGCTCCGGCGCGGCCGCGGCCGTGTACGTGTTGAAGGGGAAGGACGACAGCAACAGCTCGGCGAGCGACTCCCCCAAGGACAGCGCCAGCAACGACGGCAAGGACGACAAGGACGGCGACCAGGCGGCCTCGACGCCGACCTCGTCCCCGACCGGGACCGGCACGGACTCCGGCTCCGGCGACCAGGGCGGCGCGGGGGACGGGACGGACCCGAGCGCGACCCCCTCGATCCCCGCGAACGCCCAGTACACAGCCGTCTTCGAGGGCAAGCCCTTCACGCTGCGCACCCCCGCCGGCTCGGCCTACGTCAAAGTCGACTTCGACAAGCCGGAGGTCGACACCGAGGACGAGATGGTCGACGGCCTGATGGACATGCACCTCGACAGCAGCTACTGGTACTTCGACACGACCATGGGCAAGAGCGCGGGCACCACACCGCAGGAGTGCGCCGAGGGCACGGGGACGGACGTCCTGCCCTCCACCCTGGACTCCGGTCACTTCGGCGAGGAGGCGGAGATCGACAAGGGCGTCAGGCTCTGCACGGTCACCAAGCAGGGCAACCTCGCCATGTACGAGATCACCGGGCTGACCCCGGGCGAGTACAGCTTTGAAGTACCCACGGTGCAGGGCAAGCTGACCCTTTGGGAGATCACCGAGTAGCCCCGGCGACGCATACGGAAGGGGGCGCCCCAGAGCCTGGGGCGCCCCCTTCGCCGTACCGCTAGGAGTGCGAACGCAGCAGCGTGCGCATCGTCCGCATCGCCACCGACAGGTTGGCGAGGTCGAACGCGTCGGAGCCCTGGATCTCCTCCAGGGTCGTCCGCGCCCGGCCCAGCAGCGCCGCGTTCTTCTGCTCCCACACCTTGAAGCGCTGCTCCGGCGTGGAGGTGCCGTTGCCCGCCGAGAGGACCTCGGCGGTGAGGGAGGCGTGGGCCGCGTACAGGTCCTCGCGGATCGCCGCGCGGGCCATGGACTGCCAGCGGTCCGCGCGCGGCAGCTCGATGATGCGGTCCATGAGCTGGGTGATGCGCAGCCGGTCGGCGAGGTCGTAGTACACCTCGGCGACCTCCATCGGCGTCCGGCCGACCCGGTCGGCGACCGCGACGATGTCGAGCGTCGGGAAGGCCGAGGAGAAGCCCGCGACGCGTGTGGCCAGCTCCTCCGGGACCCCGGCGCCGGTCAGCTCGTCGTAGATCTTCTGGTACCACTCCAGGTCGGCGCCGCGCAGCAGCTTGGGCAGCTCGCCCCAGACCAGGTGCACGCCCTCGGAGAAGAACGCGATGGTCCCGCTGAGCTCCAGCGGCTGCGGCCGGTTGTTGAGCAGCCAGCGCGTGCCGCGCTCGACCAGGCGGCGGGAGTGCAGCCGGATCCGGGTCTGGACGGCCGCGTCGACCTGGTTGTCCAGGCCCTCGACCGCGTCCCACACCGCGCCCGAACCGAAGATCGCGCGGGAGGCGGTCTGCGCCCGGACGATCTCCTCCAGCGAGGCCCCGGTCTCCTCGCGCAGCCGGTGCAGGAAGCTCGTACCGCCCGTGTTGACCGTGTCGTTGACCAGCAGGGTCGTGACGATCTCACGGCTCAGCGGGTGGCTGTCGATGTGCTCGCGGAACTGCTCGCGCAGCGCCGTCGGGAAGTACTCGTGCAGCAGCTTGCGCAGGTAGGGGTCGTCCGGCAGGGAGGTGTGCAGCAACTCCTCGGCGACCGTGATCTTCGTGTAGGCGAGGAGGACGGCCGTCTCGGGGCCGGTGAGGCCGTGCCCGGTGCCCAGGCGTTCGCGGATCTGCCGGTCGGTGGGCAGGAATTCGAGCGCCCGGTCGAGGTGGCCCTCGCGCACCAGGTGGCGCATGAAGCGCTGCTGGGCGTGGAGCATGTCCGAGGACTGGGCGAGGGCGTTGGCGATCGCCGTGTTCTGCGCGTAGTTGTTGCGCAGGACGAGCCGGCCGACCTCGTCGGTCATCTCGGCGAGCAACTTGTTGCGCTGCTTGACGGTCATGTCGCCGTCGGTGACCAGGCCGTTGAGCAGGATCTTGATGTTCACCTCGTGGTCGGAGGTGTCCACGCCCGCGCTGTTGTCGATGGCGTCGGTGTTGACCCGCCCGCCCTTCTGCGCGAACTCGATCCGGCCCAGCTGGGTCAGCCCGAGGTTGCCGCCCTCCCCGACGACCTGGACGCGCAGATCGGCGCCGTCGACCCGGATCGCGTCGTTGGCCTTGTCGCCGACGTCGGTGTGCGACTCGGTCGACGCCTTCACGTACGTGCCGATGCCGCCGTTCCACAGCAGGTCGACCGGCGCCTTGAGGATGGCCTTCATCAGGTCGGCCGGGGTCATCTTGGCGATCTTGTCCTCGATGCCGAGGACGTCCCGGATGTGGGCGTTGATCGGGATCGCCTTGGCAGTGCGCGGGAAGACGCCGCCGCCGGTGGAGATCAGATCGGTGTCGTAGTCGGCCCAGCTGGAGCGGGGCAGCTCGAAGACACGGCGGCGCTCGGCGTAGGAGGTGGCCGCGTCGGGGCTGGGGTCGATGAAGATGTGCCGGTGGTCGAAGGCGGCGACCAGCCGGATGTGCTCGCTGAGCAGCATGCCGTTGCCGAACACGTCACCGGACATGTCACCGATGCCGACGACCGTGAAGTCCTGGGTCTGGGTGTCCACGCCCAGCTCCCGGAAGTGCCGCTTGACCGACTCCCAGGCGCCGCGCGCGGTGATGCCCATGCCCTTGTGGTCGTAGCCGGCCGAGCCGCCGGAGGCGAAGGCGTCCCCGAGCCAGAAGTTGTAGCTCTCCGCGACCTGGTTGGCGATGTCGGAGAAGGTCGCGGTGCCCTTGTCGGCGGCGACGACCAGATAGGTGTCGTCCTCGTCGTGCCGTACGACGTCGGCCGGGGGCGTGACCTCGCCCGCGACCATGTTGTCGGTGATGTCGAGCAGCGCGGAGATGAAAGTCTTGTAGCTGCGAATGCCCTCGGCCAGCCAGGCGTCCCGGTCCACCGACGGGTCCGGCAGCTGCTTGGCGACGAAGCCGCCCTTGGCGCCGACGGGCACGATGACGGTGTTCTTGACCATCTGCGCCTTGACCAGGCCCAGGATCTCGGTCCGGAAGTCCTCCCGCCGGTCCGACCAGCGCAGCCCACCACGGGCGACCTTCCCGAACCGCAGGTGCACACCCTCGACGCGCGGCGAGTACACCCAGATCTCGAACGCCGGTCGCGGCGCCGGGAGATCCGGGATCGCCTGCGGGTCGAACTTCATGGAGACGTAGTCGTGCGGCTTGCCGCCGGCGGCCTCCTGGAAGAAGTTCGTACGCAGCGTCGCCTTGATGACGGTGAGGAAGGACCGCAGGATCCGGTCCTCGTCGAGGCTGGCGACCTGGTCGAGCGCGGCGTCGACCTCTTCGAGGAGCGCGTCGACGATCTCCCGCCCGGCCCGCTGCCGGTCCGGCGACATCCGCGCCTCGAACAGCGACACGAGCAACCGGGTGGTGTGGACGTTGTTGCGGAGGGTGTCCTCCATGTAGTCCTGGCTGAAGGTGGACCCGGCCTGCCGCAGGTACTTGGCGTACGCGCGCAGCACCATGGCCTGCCGCCAGGTGAGCCCGGCGCTCAGCACGAGCGCGTTGAACCCGTCGTTCTCGGCCTGCCCGGTCCAGGTGGCGGCGAAGGCCTCCTGCACCCGCTCCCGGGCGTCGTCCCCGGCGTAGTCCACGCTCCCGGCCTGCGGCCTCGGCATGCGCAGCCCGAAGTCGTAGATCCACGCGGTCGTCCGGTCCGAGCAGCGCAGCTCGTACGGCCGTTCGTCGATGACCTCGACGCCGATGCGGTTGAGGACGGGCAGCACCGCGGAGAGCGAGACCGAGCCGCCCTTGCGGTAGATCTTGAAGCGGCGCTCGTCGGGCGCGGCACCCACCGGCTCGTACAGGCTGAGCTCGAAGTCCTCGTCCTGGTCGAGCGCTTCGAGGCGGCACAGGTCCGCGACGGCGGAGCGGGGGTTGTGGTCGGCCTTGTACCCCTCGGGGATGGCGTTCGCGTACTTGCGCAGCATCTCGGCGGCGCGTTCCTCGCCGACCTCGGCGTTGAGCGCCTCGGCGAACCCGTCGGACCAGGAGCGGGCGGCCTCGACGAGCTTGGCCTCCAGGCGGTCCTTGTCGGCGTCGCTGAGGTGCGGCAGTTCGGTGCCCGGCTGGACGCGGACCACGAAGTGCAGCCGGGAGAGGATCGATTCGGTGTTCCAGGCGGTGAAGTCGACACTGATACCGCCCAGTTCCTCCTTCAGGATGTCGATGATCCTGAGGCGTACGCCGGTGGTGTAGCGGTCGCGCGGAAGGTAGACGAGGGCGGAGTAGTAGCGCCCGTACTCGTCCTGGCGCAGGTAGAGCCGCAGCCGTCGGCGCTCCTGGAGGTAGAGCACGGAGGTGACGATGGACCGCAGTTCGTCGGCCGAGGTCTGGAACAGCTCGTCGCGCGGGTAGGTCTCCAAAATCTGGAGCAGGTCGCGTCCGTCGTGGCTGTTGGGCGAGAACCCGGCGCCGACGAGCACCTCGTCGACCTTGCGGCGGATGACGGGCACCCGGCGCACGGACTCGGTGTAGGCGGCGGAGGAGAACAGTCCGAGGAAGCGCCGCTCGCCGACCACGTTCCCCTCGGCGTCGAACTTCTTCACGCCCACGTAGTCGAGGTAGGACGGCCGGTGGACGGTGGCCCGGCTGTTGGCCTTCGTCAGGACGAGGATCTTGTGCTCACGGGCCTTGGCTCGGGCGTCGGCGGGCAGCCGTTCGAAGGAGGAGCTGACGGGGTGCCGGTCCTCCCCGGCGTGGTGCGGGTCGGAGCGCAGGATGCCGAGGCCGGTGCCGGCGACGGCGGCGAGGGAGTCGTCCTCGCGCAGCTCGTACTCGCGGTAGCCGAGGAAGGTGAAGTGGTCGTCGGCGAGCCAGCGCAGCAGCTCGCGGGCCTCCTCCACCTCCTCTCCGCGCAGGTCGTCGGCGGTGTGCTCGGCGGGCAGCCCGTCGGCGATCCGGACCGCCGCGTCCCGCATCTTCTCCCAGTCCTCGACGGCCTCGCGGACGTCGGACAGGACGCGCAGCAGATCGTTGTTGATCTGCTTGAGGTCCGCCCGGTCGGTCTCGCGGTCGATCTCGACGTGGATCCAGGACTCGATGTGCGCGTCGTGCGGCAGCGTCTCCCCGGCGGCCACGGCGGCGGACGCCGCGGCGACGGCGGCGGGGTCGATGATCAGCTCGACGAGCTTGCCGGTGACGTCCCGCCGGACGACGACCTGGGGGTGGATGACGACATGGATCCCGCGTCCCTGCCGGGACAGCTCATTGGTCACGGAGTCGACGAGGAAGGGCATGTCGTCGGTGACGACCTCGACGACGGAGTGGCTGCACGTCCAGCCGTTCTCCTCGACCGTCGGGGTGTGGACCCGCACGTTGGCCGTGCCCTGGGGGCGGTTCTCGGCCAGTCGGTAGTGGGAGTAAGCGGCTCCGAAGACGTCGACCGGGTCGCGGCCGCTCAGGTCCTCTGGGGCGGTGTGCAGGTAGTAGCGCTGGAGGAACGCGAGCACGGTCTCCTGGTCCGGGATGTCGGACGTACTCTCGCTCGTCGTCCCAGTCGGTAGATACCCCCCGACCGGGCTGTTCTCAGCTACCCGGGCGGCCCGTTCGAGCAGCTCGGCCTTGGCTTCGTCCAGCTTGGTCTGCATTGTCCTCTGGCTCCTGTCGCGCGCCGTTGCGTGACGTAGAAGGAAGTACGAACTCGTCCCCTCCGAAGCGCCACCACGACACGGGGTGTCCGGTCTGATTCGACGCTATGCCGCAGGGTGAGATGAGCGGGGGGTAATCAGCCATTCTCGGTACCCGGCAGGGGTGTGACGCTGCTCTCGGCACCGTCCGTCCCGTGGGTGCGCCCGGCGTCCCGGGAGCCCTGGTGGCTCCCTCCCGCCCGCGAGGACCAGCGACCGCCGCCCGGACACGGATGTCTTCCGTGCTCACCGGGCGCAGGGCAGGGACGACGACGTCCCCGCGAGCTATCGCGCTGATCACGCCACAAGGCTATCCCTCCGGACGGGGGGCACGTCATGAGCCGTATGTGTACAAAACCGAGGGTCGAACTTTGACGTTCTGCACAGTGCCCACCGCGCACTTTTGAGCTTACCTCCGCGCAACCGAGCCTATACGCGCTTTCGCCGCACCCCGCATCAGCACACCCCCTTGGCAAACCTCCACCCCGGATGCACGTTGCCCAGGAAGCCATAGCCTGACGAAGGAAGCCTTGCGGCATTGAGGGGAGCCCCACCATGACGGCCAAGATCCTGATCGTGACCGGCGACGCGGCGGAGTCGCTGGAGGTCCTCTACCCCTACCAGCGCCTCCGTGAGGAGGGGTACGAGGTCGACATCGCCGCCCCCAGCCGCAAGACGCTCCGCTTCGTGGTCCACGACTTCGAACCGGGCTACGACACCTATACCGAGAAACCCGGCTACACCTGGCCCGCCGACCTGGCCTTCTCCGAGGTCGACCCCGGTCAGTACGTCGCCGTCGTCGTCCCCGGCGGCCGGGCCCCGGAGTACCTCCGCAACGATCCCGAGCTGCGCAAGATCCTCAAGTCGTTCTTCGACACCGACAAGCCGGTCGCCCAGATCTGCCACGGCCCGCTGCTCACCGCGGCCGTGGACGCGCTGTCCGGGCGCCGCGTCACCGCGTACCCCGCTCTCGAACTGGACATGCAGGCCGCCGGCGCGACCTTCCAGGACGCCGAGACCGTCGTCGACGGCACCCTCGTCTCCGCCCGCGCCTGGCCGGACCACTCCGCCTGGATGCGGGAGTTCCTCACGGTGCTGCGGGCGAAGGCGCCGGTGACGTAGAGGCGGGCGGGACGGGTCGGTGGGGTCAGGCGGCGAGCCGCTCGGCCTCGGCGACGGCCTCCTCCAGGGTGTCCACGACGGGTACGCCGACCCACTCCAGGCTGGCGCGGCTGTGGGACCCCCCGGTGTAGAGCACGGCCTGCGCGCCGACGTGCCGGGCGGCGACCGCGTCGTCGGCGGCGTCCCCGATCACCACGGTCCGTCTCGGCTCCACCCCCACGAGCCGGCGCAGATGGCGCACCATGTGCTCGGCCTTGCTGCCGCCGGAGGGCCCGGTGCGCCCGTCGACCCGCACGAAATGCGGCTCGATCCCGAAGCCGCGCACCAGCGGAACCAGCTCCTCGTGCGCGTACATGCTGAGGATCGACTGGCTGCGCCCGGCCGCACCCCAGTCCGTCAGCAGACCCGGCACGCCCGCGGTCAGCGCACAGGCGACCCGGTGCTCGGCGTAGTACCGATGGAAGACCACGTCCATGGCCTCCCACTCCTCGTCCGTGGGCAGCCGCCCGATCAGCCGCTCGTAGAACTTCGGCACGGGTACGCAATACAGCTCCCGGTACCGCTCCAACGTGATCGGCTCGATCCCCAACTCCGCGAACGCCGCGTTCGTCGCCCCGATGATCGCCTCGTTGTCATGGAACAGAGTCCCATTCCAATCCCAGACGATATGCGCCCCGACTCCGTTCATCCCCATACCGAAAAACTACCCCGCACCACCGACAACCCAGTCCTGGACAACCGTGGCCGTGCTGAGCTGCTGTCATGGCTGGCCGTAATGAGCTGCTGTCATGGCTGCGGGCAATCGTGCCGCTGGGGCGATGGGGGCACCTCCCGCTCGAGCGAAGCCGAGAGTGGGGGAGGGTGGGCGCAGGCGGCACCTCGTAACCGCCGAGCAGCGGGACCCAGCCCCGCCCAACCCCAGCGGAGCGGCACCGCACACCAACCCCGCCCAGAAGCTCACCCCACCCCTACCGGGCTCAGTCCCCCAACCCCACCAGGTTCGGAATCTCCTGCGTCGCATACCAGAGCAGCTCATGATCATCCGCCCCGTCCACGATGAACTGCGCATCATCGTCCCCCAGATCCGCCGCCCCCAACGCATCCGCCGCCTCCCCCACCTCCCCCTCGGCCTCCACCGAGTCGACATGCACAGCCGCGGCCTTGCTCAGCGGCACGGGCCCAGCCACCCGCACCTCCCCGAGCGCCACCGGATCGAGCCCCCGGTCGGGATCGGCCACCGCGTCCCGGTCGGCCACATCCACGGCCACCACGACCCGCCGCCGAGCCGCCCCCGGATCCACGGCCACCAGCCGCAACGACGCGAGCGCCGCCCGGTTCAGCGCCGCGTACTCCAACTCCTCGATGTCGTCGGACAGATACCACTCCCGCAGAGCGGGCGTGACGGCGTACGCGACGAACGCCCCTTCCCCCAGCTCACCCGTCTTGTACGCCTCGGCGAGCCCGGGAAGGGTCAGGGGGACGTAGACGCGCATGGCAGTCCGCTTTCGTAGTCGTGTTCTCGGGTCACGTCGGAGCACCTCGGCCCATGTCGACGGTCCCCGCGAAGCCTCCAAAGGACCTTCAGGATACGTGCGGGCGTCCCCTTTCGAGCCCCCGCCCAACCCCCCGCACGCGTCCACCCCGAGCCCGTCACCTCACCCGGCCCAACCCCGCCCCGCCGGGCCCGACACCCCTCTCCGCCACCCTGATAGGTGAACATTTCGCGGCCCTCGCCGACCCCTCGCGCTCCCTTGCGAGCGCCCCCGCCGTCCTCGTACAAGATCCCCAACGCCAAGTTACCGACTGGTACTCGCGACCTCACCGACGAACGGGGATCCCCGATGAACAAGGTCATGACCAGGACCAAGCGCCACCCCGGCACCCGCCCGCCCGTCCGCCACGACCCCCGCCGCCCCGGCCGCACCCCGGCCCGCACGATCCCAGGGGGCGGCCGCCTCACCACACCCCGGCACCCGGCGCCCACAGCGCCCCCGCCCCTCACCGAGCCCGTCCACCAGTCCCGCCCCACCGACCGCTTCGCCGAGCTCCTCCTCGCCGTACTCAGCGGCCGCCGCCCGGTCCACAGCATGCTGCGACACACCGCGGGAAGGGCCTACGACGAACTGGCCTGGCTCGCCGAACGCGGCCCCCTGCGCTGTCCCCACGGCACCCACCCCGTCATCCGGGACATCGGCTACTACGTGGCGGCCCAGGGCGCCCTGGAGGTCTTCGCCCGTATCGGCGCGGGCGACCGCATCAGCGCCATGGCCTTCCGCCTGGAACACGGACCCGACCACCGCTGGCGCTGCACAGCGGTGGAACTCGGCGGCCCGAAGTTCCCCCACCCGGACGACGACTGAGCCCGGCCCCCACAACCGCCCAACCGCCCCCAGCCCCAGGCCGATACACACGAAGGGCCAGGCACCCGAAGATGCCCGGCCCTTCACGACCTCACGGCCTCACGCCCCGCTGCTCAACACGCGCCCCGCGCCCCACAAGGAACGCCCGCGCAGCCCGCGCCCGCCCCTCCCGGAGCGAGCGCGAACCCTCACTTCTTGCGGCGGCGGCTCGTCTTCCCCTGCTGCTTGCGGCGCTCCGCTCGGGTGAGGCCGTCGGCCTCGGAGCGGACCGGCTCGTCCTCGGGCAGGTCGCCCTCGACGATGCCGCCCTCACCGTCGACGGTGGGCGCGGAGAAGTGCAGACGGTCACGCCGCTGCGGGGCCTCCAGCCCCTTCGCGCGGATCTCCGGCCGCGAGGCACCCGCCTGCGCCGGCACCGCGTCGCTCTTGTCCAGGGACGGCTTGGCCTCCTCGACCGGGACCTCCTCGACCTGCTGCTCGACCTGGACCTCCAGGTTGAACAGATAGCCGACGGACTCCTCCTTGATGCCCTCCATCATGGCGGTGAACATGTCGAAGCCCTCGCGCTGGTACTCGACCAGCGGGTCCTTCTGCGCCATCGCGCGCAGGCCGATGCCCTCCTGGAGGTAGTCCATCTCGTAGAGGTGCTCACGCCACTTGCGGTCCAGCACCGACAGCACCACCCGGCGCTCCAGCTCACGCATGATCTCGGAGCCGAGCTGCGCCTCACGCGCCTCGTACTGCTCGGTGATGTCGTCCTTGATGGACTCGGCGATGAACTCGGCCGTCAGCCCGGCCCGGTCCCCGGCGGCCTCCTCCAGCTCCTCGACGGTGACCTTCACCGGGTAGAGCTGCTTGAAGGCGCCCCACAGCCGGTCGAGGTCCCACTCCTCGGCGAAGCCCTCGGCGGTCTCGGCCTGGATGTAGGCGTCGATGGTGTCGTCCATGAAGTGCTGGATCTGCTCCTGCAGGTCCTCGCCCTCCAGGACGCGGCGACGCTCGCCGTAGATGACCTCGCGCTGCCGGTTGAGCACCTCGTCGTACTTGAGGACGTTCTTCCGGGTCTCGAAGTTCTGCTGCTCGACCTGCGACTGGGCGGAGGCGATCGCGCGGGTGACCATCTTGTTCTCGATCGGCACGTCGTCCGGCACGTTCGCCATGGACATCACGCGCTCGACCATCTGGGCCTTGAACAGACGCATCAGGTCGTCGCCGAGCGACAGGTAGAAGCGGGACTCACCGGGGTCGCCCTGACGGCCGGAACGACCGCGCAGCTGGTTGTCGATGCGGCGGGACTCGTGCCGTTCGGTGCCGAGGACGTAGAGCCCGCCGAGCTCCTTGACCTCCTCGAACTCCGCCTTGACCGCTTCCTCGGCCTTCGCGAGGGCCTCGGGCAGGGCGTGCGCCCACTCCTCGATGTGCTCCTCGGGGTCGAGGCCGCGCTGACGCAGCTCCGCCTCGGCGAGGTCGTCGGGGTTGCCGCCGAGCTTGATGTCCGTACCACGGCCGGCCATGTTCGTCGCGACGGTCACGGCGCCCTTGCGGCCGGCCTGGGCGACGATCGTCGCCTCCCGGTCGTGCTGCTTGGCGTTGAGCACCTCGTGCTGCACACCGCGCTTGCTCAGCTGCTGCGACAGGTACTCGGACTTCTCGACCGACGTCGTACCGACGAGGATCGGCTGGCCCTTCTCGTGCTTCTCGACGATGTCGTCGACGACCGCCTCGAACTTCGCGACCTCGGTGCGGTAGATCAGGTCGGACTGGTCCTTGCGGACCATCGGCCGGTTCGTCGGGATCGGCACCACACCGAGCTTGTAGATCTGGTGGAACTCGGCGGCCTCGGTCATCGCCGTACCGGTCATGCCGCAGAGGCCGGGCTGTTCCTTGCCGCTGTGGTCGTGGCGCTTGTAGAGGCGGAAGAAGTTCTGCAGGGTGATCGTGGCGAGCGTCTGGTTCTCGTCCTTGATGTCCACCCCTTCCTTCGCCTCGATCGCCTGGTGCATGCCCTCGTTGTAGCGGCGGCCGGCGAGGATACGGCCGGTGTGCTCGTCGACGATCATGACTTCGCCGTCCATGACGACGTAGTCCTTGTCCTTCTTGAAGAGCTCCTTGGCCTTGATGGCGTTGTTCAGGTAGCCCACCAGCGGGGTGTTCACCGACTCGTAGAGGTTGTCGATGCCCAGCCAGTCCTCGACCTTGGAGACACCGGACTCGTGGATGGCGACGGTGCGCTTCTTCTCGTCGACCTCGTAGTCGCCGGTCTCCTCGATGCCCTTGAGGGGCTGGCCGGGCTCGCCCTTCTTCAGGCGCGTGACCAGCTTGGCGAAGTCGCCGTACCACTTGGTGGCCTGGTCGGCCGGGCCGGAGATGATCAGCGGCGTACGGGCCTCGTCGACAAGGATGGAGTCGACCTCGTCGACGATCGCGAAGTTGTGGCCGCGCTGGACGAGCTCGTCCTTGGACCACGCCATGTTGTCGCGGAGATAGTCGAAGCCGAACTCGTTGTTCGTGCCGTAGGTGATGTCGCAGTTGTACTGCTCGCGGCGCTGGGCCGGCGTCATGTTGGCGAGGATGCAGCCGACGCTCAGCCCCAGGAACTTGTGGACGCGGCCCATCATCTCGGAGTCGCGCTCGGCCAGGTAGTCGTTGACCGTGATCAGGTGCACGCCCTTGCCGGCCAGCGCGTTCAGATACGCGGGCAGGGTGCCGACGAGGGTCTTGCCCTCACCGGTCTTCATCTCGGCGACATAGCCGAGGTGGAGGGCGGCGCCGCCCATGATCTGCACGTCGTAGTGGCGCTGGCCGAGAGCGCGCTTGGCGCCCTCGCGGACGGTGGCGAACGCCTCGGGGAGCAGGTCGTCGAGGGTCTCACCGTCGGCGTACCGCTGCTTGTACTCCTCGGTGAGGGCGCGCAGCTCGGCGTCGGAGAGGTCGACGAAGTCCTCTTCGATGGAGTTGACCTGGTCCGCGATGCGGTGCAGCTTGCGCAGGATTTTGCCTTCGCCTGCACGCATGATCTTCGAGAGGACGGACACGGGGGCTTGTCTCCTTGCCGGTCGGGCCTGGGACGGTCGGTTTCAATGACAGTTGGCAGTTTTCAATCACAGCTTGAGCAACGGCCATCGTAAGCGAGGACCCCGCTGTGCCGGGAGGTCTGGCAGTGACAGCTACCAGGACAACGGGCGGGCGTCGCGGATGGTGCCGCGTTCCACCCACGAAATGCGTGAATTGTGACCGCCCCTTCACGCCCCGTGCCGCTCCCTGCGTCCACGGAACAGCCGCAATTGGCATGGCGTCCTTCCGCTCCGCCGAGCAGAATCGCCCGATGGACCCCGTCACCCTGACCACCGAGCGCCTGCTGCTGCGCACCGTGGACCGGCGCGACACCGACTCGGTGTACGCGGCTGCGCAGGACCCGGACATCCAGCGCTGGACCACGATCCCCTCCCCCTACTCCCGTGCGCACGCGGAGGGTTTCGTCGAACACGCCGTCCCCGAGGGCTGGGCCACCGGCACGATGTTCACCTTCGGCCTCTTCCTTGCCTCGGGCGAACTGGCGGGCATGCTCGCCATCACCATGCGAGCCCTCGGCACCGGCGAGATCGGCTTCTGGGCCACCAAGGAACACCGGCGCCACGGTTACATCACGGAGGCCACCCGCGCCGCCGCCCACTGGTCCTTCACGGTCCTCGCCCTCGACCGCCTCGAATGGCGCGCCAAAGTGGGCAACACCGCCTCCCGCGCGGTCGCCGAGAACACCGGCTTCACCCTCGAAGGCACCCTCCGCTCCGCCCTCGACAACAAGGGAGTCCGCCGCGACTGCTGGATAGCCTCCCTACTCCCCTCAGACCTGAACCTCCCGTCCACGGCCCCCTACCTACCGTCCCGCCCCTGACCACAAGCCGCATAGTTCCCGCCTCAGGCCGCCCCCTCGCACCGCCCCCTCCCCGCTCACGCCGCCCCCTCGCACCGCCCCCTCCCCGCTCACGCCGCCCCCTCGCACCGCCCCCTCCCCCCTCCTTCTCCCCCTCCCCCTCCCCCTGCGGGCAATCGTGCCGCTGGGGCGGCACGGGTGGGCGCAGGCGGCACCTCGTAACCGCCGAGCAGCGGGACCCAGCCCCGCCCGGCCCCGCTCCCGGGCACCGCACCCCCGAGGCCCCGCTCGTCACTCCCCCGGCCCCGCCCCCCGTTCCCCCAGCTCAGCCCGGCCTGTCAGTCCCCTCCCCTACCCTGCGAAGCATGACCTCCCTCCCGCGCCCCACCGCAGAACTCACCGCAGACGAGGCCCGCCGCATCGCCCTGCGGGCACAGGGCTTCCTCGGCGCCCCGGACCGCAGAGCCGGCGTCCGCGGCGTCCTGCGGCACCTGGGCGCGGTCCAACTCGACACCATCTCGGTCCTGGCCCGCTCCCACGAACTCATCCCGTACGCCCGCCTCGGCGCGGTAGGCCGAACCACGGTCGACAAGGCCTACTGGACGGACACACACGCCTTCGAGTACTGGTCCCACGCCGCCTGCATCCTCCCCATCGAGGAGTGGCCCCACTTCGCCTTCCGCCGCCGCGCCTACCGCGCCCGCCCCCATTGGGGCCACCAACTCCCGGACGGCGCCTACGACCGCGTCGTCAAACAGCTCCGCGCCGAGGGCCCCCTGACCGCCACGGAACTGGGCGGAGCCAAACGCACCAGCGAGTGGTGGGACTGGTCCGGCGAGAAGGTCGCCGTCGAACGCGCCCTGATGTACGGCGAGGTGGTCTGCGTGGAACGCCGCGGCTGGAAGCGGGTGTACGACCTCGCCGAGCGCGCGATCCCCGCCGACCTCCTCCACGACGAGCTGGACGACACGGAGTGCGTACGCCGCCTGGTCCGCCTGGCGGGCGAGGCCCTCGGCGTCGGCACCCGCGCGGACATCGCCGACTACCACCGCCTCAAGGGCGAGCAGTTCGACGCGGTGATCGCCGACTCGGGCCTGGTCCCGGTGACGGTGCAGGGCTGGGCCAAGCCCGCCTGGGCCGACCCCGCGGCCCTGGCCACACCCCCGCGCGGCCGCCACCGCACCACCCTGCTGTCCCCGTTCGACTCCCTCGTCTGGGAACGGGCCCGCACAGAACGGATCTTCGGCTTCACCCACCGCCTGGAGGCCTACGTCCCCAAACAGAAGCGCATCCATGGCTACTTCGCGATGCCGGTCCTGTCCGGCGGCCGCCTGGTGGGCCGCGTCGACCCCGCGCGTGACGGCCGGACCCTGGTCGCCAAACAGGTCACCCTCGACGGCCCCAAGGCGGTCCCGGCGGTCGCCCAGGCCCTCCTGGAAGCAGCGACCTGGGTCGACTGCACCGACGTACGGGTCGAGCGAGTGGACGCCCCGGAACTGCGCGAGCCCCTCCAGCGAGCACTTGCCTAGGGCCTAGCGGATCTCCAGGATCTTCTCCCGCATCGCGTACACCACGGCCTCCATCCTGGAGTGCAGTTGCAGCTTCTCCAGGATGTTGCGCACATGGTTCTTCACGGTGTTCTCGGAGATGAACAGCTCCTTG
Source organism: Streptomyces sp. SP18BB07 (assembly GCF_036322545.1). NCBI lineage: Bacteria > Bacillati > Actinomycetota > Actinomycetes > Kitasatosporales > Streptomycetaceae > Streptomyces > Streptomyces sp. SP18BB07. The sequence goes on along the minus strand of NZ_JAQYWT010000365.1, from coordinate 14,753 downwards.
GCGATGTCCCGGTTGTTCATCCCGGTGGCCACGAGCTTGAGCACTTCCAGTTCCCGGTCGGTCAGCCGCGGTGCCGGCACCAGGCGCCGCTCGTCGGTCCGCTGGATCATGGACTTGAACTCGGTGAGCAGCTTCGACGCCATCGAGGGGCTGATCTGGGACTGCCCGTCGGCCACCGCGCGAATGGCCGTGGCCACCTCGTCCGTGGAGATCTCCTTGAGGAGATAGCCGGTGGCCCCCGCCTTGATCGCGTCGTAGAGGTCGGCCTCCTCGTCGCTGATCGTCAGCATGATGATCTTCGCGCTGGGGGCCACCTCCTTGATGGAGGTGCATGCCTCGATACCGCCGCGCTTCGGCATCCGTACGTCCATCAGCACGATGTCGGGCAGCAGATCCGCGGCCTTGTCGACCGCCTCCGCCCCGTCACCGGCCTCGCCGACGACCTGGATGTCCTCCTCGGCGGCGAGCACGATCTCCAGACCGCGGCGGAAAAGCGCGTGGTCGTCCACCACGAGGACACGGATCGGTTCCTTGCGCGGGGAGCCCGCGGCGGATCCCATGCCGACGGAGCCATCGTCGGCATCCTCGTCACGCATCGGTCCGAAACTGCTGTCCGCCATCGTTCCTCCCCCTGAAGGCCGTGGCCTGTGTTTCTGTGCCATCGCCAACCCAAGGCAACGGCCCGCCGGTTGGGGCCGGTTCGGCCATGATTTCATGCCCCGCCGTCACCGCGGTGACAGAGCGGGTCACGAGGGGTCGCACACCGGTGCCCCTGGGGGCGCACACGCGCTCCAGGGGCACCGGCTCAGCTGTCACCCGGCGCGGTCAGCCGCCGAGCGCGCCGCCCGGGGCGTCCGCATGCGCCTGGGCGACCATCGGGTCCGTGCTGAGGTGGATGACGCCGTAGTCGTAGGCGTGCCGCCGGTAGACGACACTCGGTTCCTTGGTCTCGGAGTCGACGAAGAGGTAGAAGTCGTGCCCGACCAGCTCCATCTCGTAGAGAGCCTGGTCGAGGGTCATCGGGGAAGCGACGTGGGTCTTCTCGCGGACGATGAGGGGGCCTTCACCCTTGACCTCCAGCGAGCCGATCTTCTTGGTGGGCACGCCGTCCGGCTGCTCCTCGTCGGCGACGTATCCGTTGCCGTTGAGGGTCGCCACGCCGGGGACGTGGTCGGCGACCTCCGCGGCCGTGAGCCTGCGCGCGCCTCGGCGCGTGTAACGCTTGTCGTGCTGCTTGCGCAGCCGGGCTTCGAGCTTGTCCGCCGCCAGGTCGAGCGCCGCATACGGATCGCTGGCCGCTGCCTCCGCCCGAATCACCGGTCCGCGGGAGTGGAGCGTGATCTCCACCCGGTCACTGCGGTCGGCCTGTCGGGGGTTGGGCTCCTTGGACACCTCGACGTCGAGGCTGATCACCTTGCCGTCGAGCTTCTGGATCTTCTCCAGCTTCAGCTTCTCGGCCACGTGCTTGCGGAACCGCTCGGGCACCTCGGTCTTGCGGCCCTTGACGACGATGTCCACGCAGAACTCCGTTCCCGGATCGCTCCGCTCCACTGGCGGAGCATCTCCCTTGTGCACCAGGTTCCGGTGACTCCCGGAACCGCGGACTCGGTGACTTCCACCTCCTCCTCCCCCGTGGGCAAGATCTCCACCCCACCGGCGCGGGGTGATTCAGAAAACCCGCAGCGCAGCATTCGGATATGTGGTGAACGGCCGGGGCCATTCCCTCACAACCGAACATATCTCGCTCGGACGGATGTCGTCACCCTCTACCGAGACGTACCTCCGTTCAGGTGAATTGACCCTGTCATTACCTGCAACGATGCAAGTCAGCGGTCAGTTCCGGTTTATTTGGAAAGAGTCGGGAGGCGCGGCGACCACCGCCGCCCGGAGCCCGTGCTCGGCGTTGTCGATGCCGTCCGAGCTCGCCCTTCCCGTCACCCCTCGTGTTCGCACCGCCTCCTTTGTCCTCCGTTCCCCTCCGTACTCCCCCGACACCGCCACCGCCACCGATCCATCTCTCGCCACCCGCACCGCCCGGGCCGCCTCCGCAAGCGAGGCACCGGTCGTCATCAGGTCGTCCACGAGCACGACCGCGCCGTCGCCCAGCAGCCGGCCACCCCCGGCGGCCACCTCCAGAGCGCCCGCGAGGTTGTCCAGCCGCTGCCGGAAGTCCAGCCCTGACTGGTCGGCCACGGCACGCCGCTGCCGCAGCACCCCGACCACCCGGGCCGGTGTCCCGGTGCGCCGCAGCACCCCCGCCGCCGCGAGCGCGATCCGCCGCGCCGGGTCGTGCCCCCGCGCCCGTACCGCCCAGCGCGCGGACGGCACCGGAACCAGCAACACCGGCCCCTCGCCGCCGCCCGCCCGTACGGCCCCCGCCAAGGCCGTGCCGAGCGGTCCGGCGAGCGCCAGCGCACCCCGTTCCTTGTGCGCGATCAACGTGGCCCGCACCGCGTCCTCGTACGGCGCCGCGGCGTGCACCACAGGAAGCCCCGACGGCTCCGGCTCCGGTCGCACCCGACACGGCGCGGCCCCGGTCAGAGCCGCGCGGCACTCCGGGCAGAGCACCGCGCGAGGCCTCCCGCAGCCTCCGCACTCGGCCGGCAGCACCAGATCCGAGAGGTCCTGCCACCACCCCCGCATGCCCACCACTGTGCCAACGCATGCGGCCCCCTGCCACCCCTGTGGAAAACCACCTGTGGACAACTCACCGCAACAACAGAGGGGTTGTCACCCACACGAATGACGGGTGCCCGAAGAAGACCGAACGCCACCACAAATGGACCGGGAGCCTGAAAAAAACCTGCGGCAGCCAAACCTGCCCACGAGAAAACCGGCCCCACACCGCACACTCCCAGGCGGCAGAGGCACAGCAAACCGCAGACACCCCAGGCCGGGCGCCCCAACACCGAGAAACCCCAGGCCACACCCCCAAGCCACACGTACTCAGGCCGCGCGCCCCAAGCCACACGCACCCACGTCGCAGAGGCGGAGCAACCCGCTGGCACCCCAAGCCGCGCGGCCCCCAGGCCGCACCCACCGCAGCCCGTGGCTCATCCCGGATAGACCGGCGCCGACCCTTCCTTGACCACCGTCTGCCACTGCTGCCCCGGCGACAGCCGCACGATCCCGTCGGCCGAGTGCGCGACCAGCGGCTGGCTCTCGTCCTCGGACGCGGCGATCTCCTCCACACCGGTGAGCGCGGAAGGCCCAGAGCCCGGTATCGGGGAGCCGTCCACCCTGACGTACCGCATCTGCTGCACACCACCGGGTTCGCGCCCCACGACCACGAGTTGGCTGTCGCCGGCCCACGACATGGCGGTGACATCCTCCAGGTCCGGCGTCACGGACCGCAGTTCGACGATCGAGACGGTGGTGCTCTCCGCGTCGGCGTCCCGCTCGATGCGCCCGATATACAGTGCCCGCTTGCCCTCGCTCTCCAGGATCAGCGCGATCCGCACACCGTCGGCGGCCACCCGCACCGCCTCGATGCGCCCGTCGAGGTTGGGCGTCCGGACCTCCAGCGGCTCACCCATGCCGTCCGCCAGGACCAGCAGCCGGGGCTTGTCCGAATCACGGTCGGCCACCCACAGGTCGCCCCGCCCATCCCAACTGGGAGTCGTCAGCCGGTCCTTCGCGGTGGCACCGGAGCTGCGCAGCGCGGGGTCGCCGAGCGTGCCGCCCGCCGTCAGCGGTGTCACATACAGCTCGCTGCCGTCGGCCGACACACCGGCCGCCCGGTCCTCGCCACGCGACACCGCGGCGGACCGCAACTGCTTCTCACCCTCCCCGAGCGCCCCGGGGACGGGCGACGGTGTCGTCACCGGGTCCCGCTCGGACAGCCGTACGAGCTTGTGGTCGCCGTCGATGAGGTACTCGTACGCCGCGCTCCTGTCGAGGCCGCGCGAGGTGATCATGCCGTCGGCCTCCGTCTCGCTGAGCACACAGAGCTGGGCGCCGGTGGACCCCTGCAGCTCCACCTCGTCCACACCCGTGGGCATGTAGTCCTGGAGCGTGAAGAGGAGTTGGGCCGCCATCTCCCTGCATCTGCTGGCCGAGACGCGGTCGGCCTTCTTGTTCAGCGGCACGACCAGCCTGTTCTGGTCGTCGGGCGTCAACGCCTTCGTGCCCTTCAGCAGAGTCGTACCGGACGGGAAACTCGTCCTCGCCACCGGGTTGAGCCAGCTGGTGGGGCCCTTCAGCAGATCCCGGACCACCTGGGTCACCGGGTCGACCTGGCTGCGCACATAGACCGGGTCGGCGACCGTCCCCGGCTCACCGGACTGCGCGGCCGAGGTGAAGTAGTACTTGTTGATGGACTTGTAGTTGCGCTCGAAGTCCGACCTGCCGAGCACCACGCCCTGCGGCAGCTTGTCGATGCGCCACTGCCCGGTCTGCTTCACGCGCGTGAGGTGCACGGGCTTGCGGTACTGACCGCCAGTGGGCGTGTACGCGTGCTGCCCGTCGACCCGGGCGACGTTCCTCCCGGACAGCTCGAACCCGTACTCGCCGGCCTCCGGCCGCTCCCCCGTGACTCGGGTGTACGCGGTGGGCGCCTCGTCGAGAACGGTGGTCGACGCGCCCGGATTCCAGGTCTTCAGCGCGTCACCGGTGAGGTACTTGCGTGCCGTCTCGTAGTTCAGGTCGTCGCTGGTCAGGGCCTCCAGAAAGCCCTGCACGATCTCCTGCGGCTCGGCGTCCTCCGCCGGTGGCAGCGCGAAGACCCGCACCTGGGCGTCCTGCCTGGGCGTGGACTCGACATCACGCATGTCCCCGCTGTCCGGCATCGAGGCGCACCCCGCCAGCAGCACGGCACCGATGCCGACGTACACCGTCGCCCGCACCGGACGCCCACGGCCGCGTTTCGCGCGGTCAGCGTCCACGGAATGCCTCCCCCTGCTCATGCTGCCGCTCCGCGTCGCTCCCGGCCGGCCTCTCCTCGGCCGGTCCCTCGCGTCGCTCGCCGTCCTCGGTCCGCCGCGCGGGCACCGCCGGGGACGGGGTCGCGGACGGTGTGGCGGGCCGGGGCACCACGCGCGCGCCGCTGCCCGGCAGCGCCGTCGGGTCCGCCGTGGGAGCCTGCCCGGCGCCCGGGCGGGGCCCTATGGCCGCCCTCGCGCCACCGTGCTCACCGGCCTGCACCGGCACCGTGGCGAGCTTGCCGCCACCGCCGAGCGGCCGACCGGCGTCGTTGAGTCCGCGGTGACGTCGGGAGTCCTTCGGTTCCAGCGGTATCGGGGATCCCCGCAGCGGCTCGTCCGCCGTCCTCGGCAGCGTGAGCCGGAACTGTGAGCCGCCACCCGGCTCGCCCCACGCCTGCAGCCAGCCCCCGTGCAGCCGGGCGTCCTCCAGGGCGATCGACAGCCCCAGTCCCGTACCGCCGGTGGTACGCGCGCGTGCCGGATCCGCCCGCCAGAAGCGGCTGAACACCCGCGTCGCCTCGCCCGGCTTGAGTCCCACTCCGTAGTCCCTCACCGCGACCGCCACCGCGCCCCCGGCCGCCGCGAGCTTGACCACGACGTCCTTGCCCTCGCCGTGCTCCACGGCGTTGACCACGAGGTTGCGCAGCACCCGCTCCACCCGTCGGGCGTCGGCCTCGGCCACGACGGGCTGCTGGTCCCCCAGCACCCGTATCCGCGTCCCCTTGCGCTCGGCGAGCGGCTCGGCCCCGCTGACGACCTTCCGCACGACCTCACGCAGATCTATCGGCTCGGCCTCCAGGGACGCCGCACCCGCGTCGAACCGGCTGATCTCCAGCAGGTCCGCCAGGAGCGACTCGAACCGGTCCAGCTGGTCGGCGAGCAGCTCGGCCGACCGCGCGGTCACGGGATCGAAGTCCACGCGCGCGTCATGGATGACGTCCGCCGCCATCCGTACCGTCGTCAGCGGCGTCCGCAGCTCGTGCGACACGTCGGAGACGAACCGCCGCTGCATCCGCGACAGGTCCTCCAGCTGCTGGATCTTCAGCTGAAGGTTCTGCGCCATCTTGTTGAAGGCCTCGCCGAGCCGCGCGATGTCGTCCTCACCGCTGACCTTCATCCGCTCCTGAAGACGCCCCGCGGACAGCCGTTCGGCGATCCCCGCCGCCATCCGCACGGGCGTCACCACCTGCCGCACCACGAGCCAGGCGATGGCCCCGAGCAGCACGACGACGAACAGCCCGGCCGTCGCCAGCGTCCCCTTCACCAGGCTCAGGGACTTCTCCTCCTGGGTGAGCGGGAAGAGGTAGTACAGCTGGTACGGGTGGCTGTTGGGATCGCTGACCTGTTTGCCGATGATCAGCCCCGGCTGGGACTCCTGGCCATTGTCGTAGTGGATCCGCGTATAGCTCTGCACGGCGCTGGTGCCGTCGTCGACCCGCTCGCGCAGCTCCACGGGCACACTGAGGTCCCACTGCACGTCACCGGAGGCACGCGGCCCGAGCCCCCCGGTGTCGCCGTCGGCGGAGGCGGGGCTGAGCGTCACGACGTCGAACGCGCCCTGACCGCCGCTGGAGAGGGAATTGACCAGGGTGGTCATCCACTCGACTACGTTCTGCACCCGGTCGCCGTTCGGGTCCGTGCTGTCGTTCCCGGCGGCGTTCGCCTCACTGTCCGCCTTCTGCTCGGCGACGGTGAAACCGCCGGTGGCCTGGCTCTGCGAGGCCTTGACCTTGGCGTCCAGCAGTCCGTTGCGGACCTGCCCGATGACGACGAAGCCCAGCAGCAGCACGACGCTGAGCGACATCAGCAGGGTCGTCACCACGATCCTGAGTTGGATGTTGCGCCGCCACAGCCGCATCACGGGCAGCAGCGGGCGACGCACCCAGCGCATGAACAGCCTCAGGACCGGGCTGCCCTGGACCCCGCCCTGCAGCAACCCGCCCTCGAGGAGACGCCCCCAGCCAGAACCCGACTTCTTCCGGCCGACAGGCCGCTCCGCGCGGGTCCCCGGCTGGCCGGGCGCCGAAGCGGCACTGTCACCGGACATGTCAGCTGGGTCCTGCCTTGTATCCGACACCACGGACGGTCACCACGATCTCCGGCCGCTCCGGGTCCTTCTCGACCTTGGAACGCAGCCGCTGCACATGAACGTTCACCAGACGGGTATCCGCCGCATGGCGGTACCCCCAGACCTGCTCCAGCAGGACCTCACGAGTGAACACCTGCCACGGCTTCCGCGCCAGCGCGACCAGCAGATCGAACTCCAGCGGCGTCAGCGCGATGGACTGCCCCTCGCGCTTCACGGAGTGCCCGGCCACATCGATGACCAGGTCACCTATGGCGAGCTGCTCCGGCGCCGGCTCCTCCGACCTCCGCAACCGCGCCCGGATCCGAGCCACCAGCTCCTTCGGCTTGAACGGCTTCACGATGTAGTCGTCCGCGCCCGACTCCAGGCCGACCACCACATCGACGGTGTCGCTCTTGGCCGTGAGCATCACGATCGGCACCCCGGACTCCGCCCTGATCAGACGGCACACCTCGATCCCGTCCCGGCCCGGCAGCATCAGATCCAGCAGCACCAGATCCGGTTTGGCCTCACGGAACGCGGCCAGCGCCTTGTCGCCGTCGGCTACGAAAGACGGCTCAAAACCTTCACCACGCAACACAATGCCGAGCATCTCGGCCAGTGCGGTGTCGTCGTCGACGACAAGGACTCGTCCCTTCATGAATGCCATCATCCCATTAACTAAATCGTTACCTGGCGTGACCTGTCACACAGCCCTACAAGCGCATCAGCGGTCACGGGCGACACGACCCCCTCCTCGGTGACGATCGCCGTCACCAACTCGGGCGGCGTCACATCGAAGGCCGGGTTGTACGCCTGGGTCCCCAGGGGTGCCACCGCGATCCCACCTCCCGCCTCCGCTCCCGCCACCGGCACCTGAGGCGCCGTGATCTCCGTCACCTCATGACCCGCGCGCTGCTCCACCTCGATGGACGCCCCGTCCGGGGTGCCCGGATCCACCGTCGTCACCGGCGCCACCACGATGAACGGCACATGGTGGTACCGGGCCAGCACCGCGAGCGGATAGGTCCCGATCTTGTTCGCCACCGAACCGTCGGCGGCGATCCGGTCGGCGCCCACCAGCACCGCGTCCACCTCACCCGCGGCGAACAACGAGCCCGCGGCATTGTCCGTGAGCAAGGTGTACGCCATTCCGCTGCGCGCCGCCTCATAAGCGGTCAGCCGGGCGCCCTGCAGCAACGGCCGTGTCTCGTCCACCCACAGCCGCCGCAGCCGTCCCACCCGGTGCGCCGCGAGCGCCACCGCGAACGCCGTGCCCTCCCCACCCGACACCAGCGACCCGGTGTTGCAGTGCGTGAGCACCCGGTGCCCACCGCCCGGCAGCAGCTCGTCGAGCAGCGCCAGCCCGTGCGCGGCCATGCGGGAACTGGCCTCGGCGTCCTCCCGGTGCAGCGCCCGCGCCGCGGCGAGCGCCGCCTCCGCGGCCAGCTTCTGGTCCCCCGAGCGGCCCAGCTCGGCCCGGTGCGCGGCCCGCGCCCGGCGCACACCGACCGCGAGGTTCACCGCGGTGGGCCGGGCGCCCTCCAGCGCGTCGGCGGCGTCCTCCACGTCGAACCCCCGCGCGGCGGCGAGCGCGACGCCGTACGCCCCGGCGATCCCCAGCAGCGGCGCCCCGCGCACGGCGAGCGAACGGATCGCCTCCACCAGAGCGGGCGCGTCCGTGCACACCAGCTCGACCTCCTCGGCCGGCAGTCTCGTCTGGTCGAGCAGGACCAGAACGGGGCCTTCGGGGGGCTCGTCCCAACGGATCGCCGGTATCCCGGTCGGCCGGATGTCGTCGCCGGATCGCGCGTACTGATCAGCCATGCGGTCAGTCTGCCCCGTATCGGTCGGACAATTGAAGGTGCGCAGCACATACGGCCCCCGGTCACTTCCCGGACACCGCGTGGCACGATGGGCGCCAACCTGCTGCCGCGACCGCGGACGAGCACCGTGAAGGAGCGACGATGAAGGACACTCCGGGCTGGGCCTCGCCCGGATCCGCCCCCTCGGGCGGCCCGCAGCCGGACCAGCAGGGCGCCGCACAGCCGACGGACCCGACCGGCGCCGGCCAGCCGCAGCCGACGGGTCAGCCCGGCGCGGACCAGGCGCAACCGCCGTCCAAGTGGTCCAAGGACCAGCCGCCGCCCGCCCAGTGGTCCGCTCCGACCCCGCAGGCCCCCGGCCAGACCTCGCCACCACCGCCGCCCGGCCCTGGCTGGGGCGGCCACCCCGGCCCCCAGCACCCCGGCGCCTACGGCCCTCCCGGCGGCCCCGGAGCCCCCGGCGGCCACCCCGGCCACGGCGCCCCCGGCCCGGGCTACGGCACTCCCGGCTGGGGCGGCGGCTGGGGAGGCCCCCCACCCGCCGCGAAGCCCGGCGTGATCCCGCTGCGCCCGCTCGGCATCGGCGAGATCCTCGACGGCGCCGTCTCCACCATGCGCACCCACTGGCGCACGGTGCTCGGCATCTCGCTGGCCGTCGCGGTCGTCACCCAGATCGGGGTCATCCTGCTCCAGGGCCTCGTCCTCAACGACGCCGCGAGCACGGACGCCCTCAACGACCCGACCGCCACCCCCGGCGAACTGGGCCGCGCCCTGGGCGACACCCTGCTGAGCACGTCCGTCGTCATGGTGATCTCCCTGCTGGGCACCATCATCGCGACGGCCCTGCTCACGACCGTGACCAGCCGCGCCGTCCTCGGCAAGTCGGTCACCACCGCCGAGGCCTGGCGAGACGCCCGCCCGCAACTCCTCCGCCTGGGCGGCCTGACCGTCCTGCTGCTCCTGATCGCCGGCCTGATCATGGGCGTGGGCATCACACCCGGCATCCTGCTCGCGGCCGGGGGCTCCACCGGAGGCGGCGTACTCCTCGCCCTCTTCGGCGGACTCGGCGCCTTCGTCCTCACCGTGTGGCTGATGATCCGCTTCTCGCTCGCCTCTCCCGCCCTGATGCTGGAGAAGCAGGGAGTCCGCAAGTCGCTGAGCCGCTCCGTCAAGCTCGTACGCGGCTCGTGGTGGAGGGTCCTCGGCATCCAACTCCTCGCCGCGATCATCGCCTACGTCGTCGCGTCGATCGTCGTGATCCCCTTCACCTTCGCGGGCGCGGCCCTCGACGGCGACGGCATCTCCGGCCTCCTCGCCACCGGCGGAACCGCACTGGGCTGGACCTACCTCGTCATCAGCGGCGTCGGCGCGGTGATCGGATCCACGCTCACCTTCCCGATCAGTGCCGGTGTCACCGTGCTCCTCTACATCGACCAGCGGATCCGCCGCGAGGCCCTCGACCTCGAACTGGGCCGCGCCGCAGGCCTCCAGGGCTACGGCGACGCCCCGGGCGCCACCCCGGGGAGCTGACGGGGTGACACGCTCGGGGGGAGCACTGACAGCCGTACCGACGTCGTGGCTCTCGGCGGACGAGCCGCCCATCACCCTCCCGCGCGATCCCGCGCGGGAGGCGGCCCGGCGTGAGCTGTCCAAGGGCATGTACCACGAGAACGACCCCAGCTGGTACGAGCGCGCCCAGGACGCCTTCTGGGACTGGCTCGACAAGGTGTTCGGCGCCGCCTCGACCGCCACCCCCGGCGGCACACTCGGCCTCGTCATCATCGTCCTGGCCGTCCTCGCCCTCCTCGGCGCGCTGTGGTGGCGCCTCGGCACACCCCGCCGCGCCCCGGCCTCCTCCGCCGTGCTCTTCGACGACCGCCCCCGCAGCGCTGCGGAACACCGCGCGGCCGCCGAGGCACAGGCCGCCCGGGGCCACTGGAACCAGGCCGTCCAGGAACGCATGCGCGCCGTCGTCCGCTCCCTGGAGGAACGCGCTCTCCTCGACGTACGTCCCGGCCGCACCGCCGACGAGGCGGCCTCCGAAGCAGGCTCGGTGCTCCCCACCCACGCGGACCGACTGCACACCGCCGCCCGTGACTTCGACGACGTCACGTACGGCGGCCGCACCGCCGACGAAGGAACGTACCGCCGCCTCGCCTCCCTCGACACCGACCTGGAGCGCACCAAGCCCGCGCTGGCGAGCAGCACCCCCAGCACGACGAGCACGGCCCGGCACACCCGTCCGGGAGCCGCCGAATGACCACCGAGACCACGCTCCCCTCCACCTCTGTATCGCCCACGGCCCGCCAGGTGTGGACCCGCGCGCGCGGTGTCGTACTCGCGGCGGTGATCCTCCTGGCGGCGGCCGCCGTGATCGCCGTGATCCGCTCCGGCGCCGAACACGGCCGCCTCGACCCGCGCTCCGCCGACACCGACGGCAGCCGCGCCGTCGCCGAACTCCTCGGCGACCGCGGCGTGTCGACCCGGGTGGTCACCACCCTCGACGAGGCACGCACCGCCGCCGGCCCGGACACCACCCTCCTGATCGCCGTGCCCGATCTGCTCACCGACTCCCAGCAGAGCCGCCTCCACGAGGCGACCGAGACCTCCGGCGGCCGCACAATCCTCGTCGCCCCCGGCCCCCCGTCCGTGAGCACCCTCGCCCCCGGAGTCACCACCGACGTGGCCCTCAGCCTCGACTCCACCCTCACGCCCCGCTGCGAGCTGCCCGCCGCCCGCCGCGCGGGCAGCGCCGACACCGGCGGGCTCCGCTACCACGTCACCGCCCGCGCGGCCGACACCTGCTACCCAGAGGACGGCCTGCCCACCCTGGTACGCGTCCCGGCGGCCGAGGGGAACGGCGACACCGTCGTCCTCGGCGCCCCCGACATCCTCCTCAACAGCAGCCTCGACGAGCAGGGCAACGCCTCCCTCGCCCTCCAACTCCTCGGCTCGCGCCCTCATGTGGTCTGGTACCTCCCCTCGCTCTCCGACGACTCGGCCCCCGACTCGGGCAACCGCAGCTTCTTCGACCTGCTCCCCTCGGGCTGGTTCTGGGGCACCCTGCAGCTCTTCGTCGCCGGCGCCCTCGCCGCCCTGTGGCGGGCACGCCGACTCGGCCCCCTGGTGCCTGAGAAACTCCCCGTCGCGATCCGCGCCTCCGAGACCGTCGAAGGCCGCGCCCGCCTCTACCGCAAGGCCAACGCCCGCGACCGCGCGGCCGCCGCTCTTCGCTCCACCACCCGCACGCGCCTCGCCCCCCTCGTAGGTGTTCCCGTCTCCCGGGCCCACACGCCCGAGGCACTGCTCCCCGCCCTGTCCGCCCACCTCCACGGCGACGGACAGCCCCTGCACGCCCTCCTCTTCGGCCCGCCGCCCGGCGACGACAAGGCCCTCATCGCACTCACCGACCAACTCGACGCCCTCGAAAGAGAGGTACGCCGTTCATGATGGACCCGACCACTGACAACGCCGGGACCACCGGGGACCCGGGCGCCGCCCGCGCCTCCCTGGAGGCCCTGCGCGCCGAGATCGCCAAAGCCGTGGTCGGCCAGGACCCCGCCGTGACCGGCCTCGTCGTCGCCCTCCTCTGCCGCGGACACGTCCTACTAGAAGGAGTCCCTGGGGTGGCCAAAACGTTGCTCGTGCGGGCCCTCGCATCCGCGCTCGATCTCGACACCAAGCGCGTCCAGTTCACTCCTGACCTGATGCCCAGCGACGTCACCGGCTCCCTCGTCTACGACACCCGCTCCGCCGAGTTCTCCTTCCAGCCCGGCCCGGTCTTCACCAACCTCCTCCTCGCGGACGAGATCAACCGCACCCCGCCGAAGACCCAGTCCTCCCTGCTGGAGGCCATGGAGGAACGCCAGGTCACGGTGGACGGAACCCCCCGTCCGCTCCCGGACCCGTTCCTGGTCGCCGCGACCCAGAACCCCGTCGAGTACGAGGGCACCTACCCCCTCCCCGAAGCCCAACTGGACCGGTTCCTCCTCAAACTGACGGTCCCGCTCCCGTCCCGGCAGGACGAGATCGACGTCCTCACCCGTCACTCCGAGGGCTTCAACCCACGCGACCTGCGCGCCGCCGGCGTACGCCCCGTCGCGAACGCGGCCGACCTCGAAGCCGCACGCGCCGCCGTCGCCAAGACGACGATCTCCCCCGAGATCACCGCCTACGTGGTGGACATCTGCCGAGCCACCCGCGAATCCCCGTCCCTCACCCTCGGCGTCTCCCCCCGAGGCGCCACGGCCCTCCTCGCGGCCTCCCGCGCCTGGGCCTGGCTGACGGGCCGCGACTACGTCATCCCCGACGACGTGAAGGCGCTCGCGCTGCCGACCCTCCGCCACCGCGTCCAGCTCCGCCCCGAGGCGGAAATGGAGGGCGTGACGGCCGACTCGGTCATCAACGCGATCCTCGCCCACGTCCCCGTGCCCCGCTGATGGCCCCCACCGGACGCGCCGCACTCCTCGCGGCCCTCGGCACCCTCCCCGTCGGCATCTGGGAGCCCAGCTGGACGGGCATCCTCGCCGTGAACGCTCCGCTGGCCCTGGCATGCGCCTGCGATTACGCCCTCGCCGCACCCGTGCGCCGCCTGGGCCTCCTGCGCTCCGGCGACACCTCCGCACGCCTGGGCGACGCCGCGGACGTCACTCTCACGGTCACCAACCCCTCCAACCGCCCCCTGCGCGCCGACCTTCGCGACGCCTGGCCCCCCAGCAGCTGGCTCCCCGGCACCGAAGTGGCCGCCTCCCGCCACCGCCTCACGATCCCTGCAGGCGAGCGCCGTCGCCTCACCACCCGCCTGCGCCCCACCCGCCGTGGGGACCGCCAGGCGGACAGAGTCACCATCCGTTCGTACGGCCCCCTCGGCCTCTTCACCCGCCAGGGCAGCCACCGCGCCCCTTGGACCGTACGTGTGCTCCCCCCGTTCACCAGCCGCAAGCACCTGCCGTCCAAACTGGCCCGCCTGCGCGAACTGGATGGCCGCACCAGCGTCCTGACCCGAGGCGAGGGCACAGAGTTCGACAGCCTTCGCGAGTACATCCCCGGTGACGACACCCGCTCCATCGACTGGCGGGCCACAGCCCGCCAGTCCTCCGTGGCCGTACGCACCTGGCGCCCCGAACGCGACCGCCACATCCTCCTTGTCCTGGACACCGGCCGAACCTCGGCGGGCCGTGTGGGCGACGCGCCCCGGCTCGACGCCTCCATGGACGCGGCCCTCCTCCTGGCCGCCCTCGCCTCCCGCGCCGGCGACCGTGTGGACCTGCTGGCCTACGACCGCCGAGTACGAGCGCTCGTCCAGGGCCGCACAGCGGGTGACGTTCTTCCGTCCCTGGTCAACGCCATGGCCCTGCTCGAACCTGAGCTCGTCGAAACGGACGCCCGAGGCCTCACCGCCACCGCACTCCGTACGGCACCCCGCAGAGCCCTGATCGTCCTCCTCACCACCCTCGACGCGGCCCCGGTCGAACAGGGTCTGCTCCCCGTCCTGTCCCGCCTCACCCAGCGCCATACGGTCCTGGTGGCCTCGGTGGCCGATCCGCGCATCGCCCTCATGGCGAACTCCCGGGGCACCACGGAGGCCGTCTACGAGGCCGCCGCGGCCGCCCAGGCCCAGGCGGACCGCCACCGCACCGCCGATCAACTTCGTCGCCACGGCGTCACGGTCGTCGACGCCACACCGGACAATCTGGCGCCGGCTCTGGCAGACGCCTATCTGGCGCTGAAAGCAGCGGGACGCCTCTGAATCCCGTCCAATTACCCCCGGGAGGGGCCGGGGACCCTAAATAACCCGTAAAACGCAGAAAACCCCTGCCGGTCTCCCGGCAGGGGTTTTCTCAATATTTGTTCGGCGGCGTCCTACTCTCCCACAGGGTCCCCCCTGCAGTACCATCGGCGCTGTAAGGCTTAGCTTCCGGGTTCGGAATGTAACCGGGC
>NZ_JAQYWT010000364.1:0-303 GCF_036322545.1 Streptomyces sp. SP18BB07 | reverse complement strand
AGGGCCGAAGGCACCTTCAGGGGCGCGGGGAACTGCGCGAGAAGCCCCACCGACCCGCACCCGACGACGCACCCCGCAAACCCCCCCCCCTAAACCCCCCCCCCCCAACCCCGACCCCGACCAAAGAAATCCCAACCCCCAACCGGCAGTTTGCGATCACCGGGCCCGGGGTGGGCGGGGGCGGTCGATGGGCGGGCGCGGGGGGGGGGGGGGGGGGTGTCGGGGGGGGGGTTTTCGGGGTGCGTCGTCGGGTGCGGGTCGGTGGGGCTTCTCGCGCAGTTCCCCGCGCCCCTGAAGGTGCCT